>NZ_LKET01000034.1 GCF_001317355.1 Oxobacter pfennigii | reverse complement strand
TTGCAGTTCAATTGATATACAACAAAGTATGAGCAAGGCTGGATGTCCATATGATAATGCACCCATGGAACGATATTTTAATACCTTGAAAAATGAATTAATATATCATCACTATTATCATAATGATGGAGAGCTTAATGAATCTGTAAATTATTTTTCATATGTTTGGTATAACCATGTAAGACCGCATTCATTTAATGAAGGATTGACACCCTTTGAAGCTAGGTATAAAAGTTTTAAATATTAGGTCAAGGTGTTACAAAAAAGCTTGACCACTGCATGTCTGCCTCACCCAGTACCCACGGTTCATAAAATGTTCCTATGAAAATGCACCTAATGACCTCCTTTTTTTATATTTTTAAGAACAATATTCAATCTCTTTGACTATTATAAATATTATAGCATTATTTTATGTGAGGTATATAAATTGAACGGTACCGTGAAAATAGATGTTTTTGGAGTGGCAAGAGACCCCCAGACAAAGCTTAATTCACTGGCTTTAAAAAAATACTTCAGCCTGGTCAACTATCTTGAAGGCAGCGATGTTATAAACAATGTTGATTTGCATTTTATAGATACAACTGAAACGGATATGAACAATTACCCGGCGGTAAAAAACGCCATACAACAGGGACGCCCTTTGCCCATAACCGCTGTGGACGGAGTAGTTGAGTATTACGGCGACATCCCTTACGAAACCATCTACCAGCACGTTAAACGCCACCTGGTTTTAGCCGACAAACCCCGCCATTACCAACTCTACCGCTTTTAAGGAGGAGGGACAGTTCAGTCACTCAACTCATCGGCCAGGCATGTGAGGCATGGAGGAGGGGACAGTTCAGTTGCCTATGCATTCTCGTTATGGTAAGATATTCCTTGAAACAAGCTAGCCCCCGAGGCTGAAGGAAGGGAATGCTTTTGAAAAGGAAATTATTTTGCGAATTAAGTCCATTAACATATAAAATATCGGTTTTAAAAGGGATTTGGGTAAGGAAATTAAAATGGTTTATCAACAGAAAAAAGTATGCGTGGGAGTTTTCAACTAAGCCGCTGAACTTTGCAATATGCAGGCATAAATCTCTGATAAGACGGCGATTGGGCAATATGGACATGACTTTGCAGGAAAACAAGGCGGTAAATTTATCAATAGCTGCGCCAAAGGTAAACGGCATTATAATAAGACCCGGGAAGATATTTTCATTTTGGAAGCTGGTAGGCAGCTGCACTGCAAAAAAAGGTTATTTAGACGGGCTCATACTTAGAGTGGGAGAACTGCAAAGCGGCATTGGAGGCGGCATGTGCCAGTTCACCAACCTCATACATTGGATGATACTCCATAGTCCGCTTAATATAATAGAGCATCACCACCATAATAACGTGGACATTTTCCCCGACTATGGAAGGCAGATACCCTTCGGAACAGGCACATCAATTATGTACAACTATCTGGACTATCAGTTTATCAATAAAACCGATCAGACATTTCAATTATTGGTTATGGCCGACGACAATTATCTGATTGGTGAATTAAGAAGTGACAGAGAATTGGATGTAGCATATCACATTAAAGAAGAAAATCATCATTTCAGCCTTGAAAATGGCAAATATTACAGGAACAACGAAATTTACAGAGAAATTATAAGTAAAAAAACAGGTGATATAATAGACAAGCAGCTCCTTATAAAGAACCACTCCAGGGTTTTATATGACATGGCCAACATAGTGTGATCAGCTTATCTTTCTATCAACGAAATCCGTGATTATATTCTTATACTCAGACTTTTTTCTCAAAAGTTCAATGCCCCTGGCACACAGCTTGGCGGCATGGGACTGACTTATGTTGCCCATAAATGAGCAGATATCCTTCTGCGTCATATCGCACACGCTCCTTAAAAGCAGCGCCGACAGAGACTTAGACTCCATGTTTGTTCTGGTATATTTAACGATAATATTTGAATCATAATCTTTGATGTAGTGCTTAACAAAGTCCACTACTTCAGGAGGAGTAAAGCTTCGGATTATTACCCTTCTTTCGCTTCTGTAATCAGCTTTTTCATCCATAAACTCCATATCGGCGGCAATCTCGATCACCTTCTCGCTGGTATTATGCGTGCAAATGTACTCCCAATAAAGCTTCTTAGCCTTAGATAAATTCCTTGAAAACATGTTCAGTATAAAGCCCCTGTTCAAAATGGCAAACCTGTCTCTCATGCTGCCTAAATACATGCCTAAGCTGGAATATTTGTACTTTTCAATTTTATTTGTAAAATTGATGACATCCTTGGGATTGCAGTGTATGTAAGCCGAAAGGGCAATAAGGTAGCGCTCATCGGTTATGATCTTGCTCTTGAATCTGTCCTGAAAGAGGTGGCCACGCCTGTTGTACTTTAAGTTGAAATATTGAGCATAGCTTTGGTTGATGCCGTGCATAATACGGGAAATGTCCGCACCCTGGGCATCAATTATCAGGTGAGCGTGATTATCCATCAAACAGTAGCCATAAACCCTGAACAGATAGGCTTCCTGATACTTTTTAACAAGTCTTAAGAACTTATCTTTATCTGCATCGTTTTTGAAAAGAAGGGGGGTATCGCTGATACTGCGCACCATAATGTGGTACATGCATTCCGGACCTTTTTCTCTCGCATGCCTTGGCATCACTAAGACCACCTTTTTATAAACTGGATAGTCTTAGTCTAACCAAAAGTGACAAATTTATGCAGGATAAGGTGTATAACTGAACTGTCCCCTCTCCCCCTCACCGACCCAAAGACTTCAACAGAACAGGATAGTGCAAAAAGAAGAAGATAAGTCAAAGGAAATAAGGCAAAAAAAGCAGTAATTGTATACTATCAAAATCTGTAAAACTGCAGCTTTTGAAATAAGGATGAAGGGAAGTATACGTTATGGACTTAAAGTTGCTGACTCAGGCAGTGGGAGATCTTGACGAGGAAAAGGTATTGGAGATGCTTAAAGACTTTACGGCAGCAGGGCCAACTGAAGAAGAGGCTCAGGCGGTAGTAGCTGCCTGCCAGCAGGGAA
>NZ_LKET01000033.1 GCF_001317355.1 Oxobacter pfennigii | reverse complement strand
ATCCGCTTATATCATAACAGATTTTTTTCTTCATCACTAGATGAGGTTTTTTAAGGTTATCCATTTTTATTAACAAAAAATTTTTATATTTTTAAAAAACTCTTGACTTTTATTAGCAAGGTTTATCCGCGCATTATAGAAAAAGTGTCAACCAATTTATTTTATTTCTTCTCAAAAGCTAACTGCCGCGATACACTGCATTATCATACTTCTTTTAGATTTTATTATAACCCATTGGTTATAAAGCTGCATATCCGTAAGACTATAAATTTATTTCATTCTTTTTGATGCATATAATATAATCCCGATATTTACAGATCGTGACTGTAAGCCGGGGGTCTATATGAACTTATCAGGAACTATTTTTGTTTCTTTTCGAGCTTCCTGAACCCCAGATAAATTAATCCGACACAAATTACCAGGCCAATAATTGCAGGTATAAAGATAGTTTTCCCGGCTTCTCCGCCAAATGCCACACTCCAGATCATTTTTGCCACAGCCATAAAAATAACCACGGATAATCCGAACCATAAACTGCGCTTCCAGAAAGCCACTCCCAAAGCAGTGAATGAAAGGGGTATAAGAAGTGTCATCAAAATTTTGGCAAAGTTCCAATCCCCGCTTAACCATCCCTTTTCCATTTCAAGAAATTGTTTTACTTGTTCACTCACAGCCTCAGGTCCTGGAAACCAGAACATACTGGTCAGGAGGCAGAAAATTGTTACCCAGATACCGGCCCAGCTCCGTTTGTACGCAAAATAGCAAAAGGGTATAAGAAACAATGGCCTAATATACCAGCTTAACTGGTTTTGATGCCGTTCGTAAGCCCAATCGAAAAAGCCTTTATTCGTAAAAGCCAAAATAAGAAAAAATAAGGTAAGCGCTCCAAAAGTTAAAGCGATCATTCTGTCATAACGTTTTAATTTAAGATTTTTCATACGACCTACTCCTCATCTAATATTTAGGGTAAATAAACCTATTTGGCTAAGCCGCCTTTCATAAAATCAACAAAATTATCGAGGTTCTTAAGCATTCCTTTAAGCTCGAAATCCTCTTGTGTATGGAATATCTCGTCAAAATGAACAAAGAGGTGACTTACAGTTTTTACGATAAACTCCCTGGAAAATTCCTCCTTGAAATCCCCATTTTCGATTGCTTTGACTATCATTTCTTCCAGCAAGTTTTCCGCACCATCTCCCAATGCATCCTTTGCGATTTCGTATATTTTACTGCCTTTTTCTTTCGTAAGCATCTTGCTTAACCTGTGGTATTTTGGGAAAGCAGCAGCAAATTCAGCACCAATTTTTGCTTGAAGCCTGAACTTCTCAAAGATGTCCATCCTATCATAGTCTTCTGAATAGTCCTTGGTTCTGTTCCTTACAAATTCCCATTTTGTTTTTACGGAAGATTCCAGCAAAAACAAGTAAAGCGCCTGTTTATCCTGAAAATGATAGTAAAAAGTACCTTTGCTGATGCCTGCGTTTTTTATAACGGCATTGAGTGAAGCGTCTTCAAAGTTTTTTGTAATAAATTCATCTAATGCTGCCTCGAGTAGTTCGGTTTTTCTTTCAAAAGACTTTTCCTTCAAGCTTATTGTCCCTCCTGTTTTTTTGTTATAGACTAAACAGTCTAGACCATATGGTCTATAAGCAATTATAGCATTCGCCATATATACTGTCAATGAATAAAACCGTGCATATAAAAAGCCAGAAAGCTGATTTATTGTAATCACTCTTCGGCTTTATTGCAGAATGCCTGCACATCCATATTCCATGGCAGGAAATCTTCACAAAATTCTGGTTCTTCTTTAAAAGGTACACCAAGAATATATTGGAAAATATATCTTACATATTCATAAGGCTTTTGCCACCCACGGCAGGACGGAATTTTGCTCCGGCGTTGCAGGAATCAATATAACGTGTATAAAAACAGGGGAAGGAGAACCCAAGCAATGACATTTATTTCCTGCATTTATGATAGAATAGATGCAGGATAACAAATTTATATTAGAGGAGGCAATATGAACAAGCATATAGTTATATTGTTTGCTGCCGTATGTGCGGCTATTCTGCTGACCTCATGCAAGGACAATGTGGTTCCTGTTGAAAAAGAACCGCCTGTGTCTGTAACAGCGCCCCATGAACCGTCTGTACCGCCTGCCGGCCTCGCGGACGAGCTGTCCGGACTGTGGGCGAGAATCGACGGCTCCACCGCCACAATACCGCTGACAACTGCGCTGCATGGTTTATTCAGCGGCATTGGAAGCCCTCCGACGCACTACACAACGGCAAATGCGTATTACAACCTGTTTCACGGTTCGTCAGATCTGATTTTTGTCACTTATCCGTCAGAAAAAGAGCTTAGCGAGGCGCATAATCTTGGCATAGAACTGGATGTCATTCCCATTGCCAAGGATGCCCTGGTTTTTCTTGCAAACATCGAAAACCCCGTTGACGGCCTTTCTCTTGAACAGCTGCGTAACATATACACCGGGAAAATCACCGGCTGGAAAGCCCTCGGCGGCCTTGATGAAAATATTGTGCCTTATCAGCGTACCCAAGGTTCCGGCAGCCAGACGCTGCTTTTAAAACTTGTGATGGATGGGCTGGAGCCTATGGACCCGCCTTCAGAATGGCTGGCCGAGTCTATGGGCGCCTTGGTCGAAGTGGTGTCAAGCTACGACAACGCCCGTGAGGCCATCGGCTACTCAATGTTCTACTACGTCAACAATATGTACGGCAACAGCCGGTTCAAGCTGTTGGAGGTGGACGGCGTAAAGCCGTCCCGGGATACCATAACCCGCGGAGAATATCCGCTTGAAGACTATTACTATGCCGTCCTGCGCAAAGACATGCCCGCCGGCAGCCCGGCACGTAAGCTGATAGACTGGCTGCTCACCGATGAAGGACAGGCCGTTGCCGCACGGGCTGGTTATATTCCGCTGCGGCCCCTTGCAAACATATTCCCCGACGAAAGTATTGACCCGGTTTATCTCGGTGACGTTGATAATTCCAGCGGCACCGGAGGTACGGAGCTTAAGCACCCGGACGCCATAGAGGAAGTTGTAATAAATGGCGTCAGAAAGCCTCTGTCGGATATATTCTACGACGGGTTCAACTACATCCGGTATATCAACAGCGAGATAACGAGCTGGATGAACTCTCCAAAGAGCGCACATTTTGGCAATCCCCCTGCGGCAGAAAATGCCAAACGCTCATTTACCGGGATACCTAATAACTACCCGAGCTATGAGCTTGTGGATTACAGTGAGAATAACAGGTATCTCCACATCAATCTTCCTGAGAGCAATCCATTCTTCAACGACCGTATGACCTTTAGTATCCGACTTACGTCTGATATAAGTCCCTATGGGATAGGGATTGACGATTTTTCGGTGATATACCGTTATGACAGGCGAATACTGCCCAACGTTGACCTATTCACATTAAACGCGAAGCTGCCCCAATCGCCCGAAGTTGCCGAACGTATCAACAGCCAGCTGAAAGCGTGGACCGGCGGATTTCCAGGCGACGATGGCAAGGCCGGATTGCTCGATATGTTTGTGAGATGGTACGCCAGTGGCTGGGTCGCCGAACATTCTGGATACACCTACCGGTTACAGCCCGTCTATGGACGCTGGGGCGACTATCTGTCTGTGAGCTACCCCCTGCAAACCTACGACGGCCCGTCGGCACACATGCCCACCCTTTATACCATATGCTTCGATATTAACACGGGCGAAGCTGTAAATCTTGCAAAGCATCTCCCGAATGACATTCCTTACTCGAAGGCTATGGTTTTAGACTCCATAACCAAGTTCGAGCAAGGGAGCTATCCTGAACAATTAAGCTATGAGAACTATGTCCCCGCTAAAAGGTCCGTCATCACATCCGCATGGATTTGGGGCAACTCACTTGGCCTGTATGTGACCGAACCGGACGGCCGGAAGCTTCAAGTCTATATCTATGATTGGGAATCTTAAGCAAAGCAGGATAGATTGTTCATACAGAAATTAAACCACCTGCCGGTAAAACCCTTGTTACCGGCAGGTGGTTTAATTTTCTGTATGAAATGAGCGCCGTTGATATAATTTAATCTTTATTCCTAAGCCTTGTGCGGTGCTTCATTAGCTGCGCCGCCAGCCCTGCGGCTCCAGCCGCGGCTGTTCTCGCGGGCGGTTACAAAGTTCCTGTAGACCCCGCCGGCCCTCATCAGCTCGTCATGAGTGCCCTGCTGGGATAACTTTCCGTCAGCTATGACCAATATTTTGTCGGCGCTCCTGATGGTATTAAGCCGGTGGGCTATAACCATCAGCGTCTTGCCCCGGCACAATTCGCTGATTGCCTGCTGGATATAGCTTTCGTTGTCCGCGTCTACGCTGGCTGTGGCTTCGTCAAGTATGATAATGGGCGCATCCTTCAAAATGCAGCGGGCGATGGAAATCCGCTGTTTCTCGCCGCCGGAGAGTGTGGCGCCGCCCTCGCCGACCATGGTGTTAAACCCATCCGGCAGCGCCATAATAAAGTCATAGCACCTTGCTTTTTTTGCCGCCTCAATTACCTCGGCTTGGCCGGCGTCAGGGCGGCCCATGCTGATGTTGTTGTAGATTGTATCCTGAAAGAGGTACACCCTCTGGAACACCATGCTGATATGCTTCATCATGTCGCAAAGCTTTATATTGCGCACATCCTTTCCGCGGATAAGCACCTGGCCGGATTTCACATCCCAAAACCGGGGAACAAGATTTGCAATGGTGGATTTTCCTCCGCCGGAAGGGCCGACCAATGCCAGCATGCTGTTCCGCTCAAGGTCAAAGGAAATGCTTCTAAGGACTTCCTTTTCACCGTAGGCAAAGCTCACATCCTTAAATTCAACCTCCGGGGCGCCTGAGACTTCCGGAATGGTATCTTCACCGTTATCGGGCAGTTCCTTTTCAGCAAATACAGCTTCTATGCGGTTTAAGCAGCTGTTCATGACCGTCATCCGCGCGCTTTGACCGTATAAAGACTTAAGGGGGCCAAAGAGGTCAAATACAAAGAGCATGACTCCGACGACGACAGTTGCATCCAATGCTGCATTCAAATTGAGGTACATGCAAACAGCAATGACAACGGCAGCTCCAAGCCCGTAGACGATATTCAGCCCACGCTGCCACGGTACGTGATTTTCTTCGAACTGCAGGCTGGTGCGGCAGGTTTCACGGAAGTTATCGGAAAGCTCCTTTGATTTTTCGCCGAGCAGGTTATAGGTTTTGATTATGCTGATACCCTCGGTGAAGTCCAGGACGGCTTCGGTGAGATTCTCGCTTTGTTCCTGGCGGATGTGGGAATCCTCAAGGGCTTCTTTTTCCATCCCCTTTGCAATCAGCAGCACCACAAGGATAACAGCCATGGCCGCAAGTCCCAGCCACACATTGAAAATCATCAAAAACAGCACCATGATGGCTTCGGCAAAGATATAACCCATAAAGTCGGCCAGGACCGTAATGCTGTTTTCTTCGACAAACACCATATCGGTGGACAGAACTGAGCTTATTTTGCCGATATTCCCTTCGGTAAAATAGCCCATGGGCATTCTGCGCAGGTGGGCGCCCAATTCCATGCGTTTATCCGCTAAAACCATAAACCCGGCAGCAGATTGTAGCCTGTTGGCGATATGAGTAAACGCAATTTGCAGAAGCACGCTGCCTGCCATTGCAATTCCAATCCGTAAGCATAATAAAGGGGTTGCCTCACCGTTGTAAAATGCGCTTAGCATAACAAAGGCAAAGCCAATAGGCGCTTTGAGCAGCAGCGCTTTTAAAAAGGAAAACACAAAAGCCAGAAGCACTCTGCCTTTGTACTTGCCGCAAAAATCAAGGAGCCTTTTCAATAAAACAATCATACTTCTTCCCCTCCCTTTGCTGTGGTTACTTTCCAGTTGGCGCTGTCCTCCGCCGCCTGCCAGATCTTTTGATACACAGGGGAGTTTTCAAGAAGCTCATGGTGGGTACCTGCTGCGGCAAGATTGCCGGCATCCAGCACACAAATCATATCTGCGTTCATGATGGAATGCAAACGGTGGGCAATGACGATTACGGTTTTATCTTCAATGAGTTCGGCTATGGCGTTATTCATTTTCTCCTCGTTTTCCGGATCCATGAAAGCCGTTGCCTCGTCCAGAACAATAATAGGCGCGTTTTTCAATATGGCCCGGGCAAGGGATATACGCTGGCGCTCCCCGCCGGAAAGCTGCTTTCCGCCGTCTCCGGCCATGGTATGGATGTTATTTTCAAGCCTTGCCAGAAACTCGCCGCATTGGGCCTTTTGCGCAGCTTCCATCACCTCTTCGTCCGTTGCATCCAGTTTACCTAAGCGTATGTTTTCCAAAAGGCTGATGTTGAACAAAAACTGCTCCTGAGCAACATAGGATATCTCATTATTAAGGGCTTCGATACTCATATGACGGATATCCTGCCCGCCTATTTTAACCGCACCGGTACTTACATCATAAAAATGAACGAGGAGCTTGGCAAGGGTCGACTTTCCGCTTCCCGACTCTCCGACAAGGGCCACAAGACTGCCCTCTTTTACTTTCAGAGAGATACCGTGAAGGACTTCCTCATCTTTGTAGGCAAAACGAACATCCTCAAATTCTATGGAGCGGTCTTTCCCGGTAAAGGGTTTGCCGGTCTGAAAAAGGGGTGGAGCAGTTAGCATGTTTTCAAGGGTTTCAATTTTGTAGTTGATCTGGGGCAAGGTGGACATAAAACTCAGCGCTTTTAAAAACAGGGGACCCACGGAAAAAGACATGCATAGAACCAGCACCAGATCCGGAAGTGTTGAGGCGCCTGTCAGCACCATATAAGCTCCTGCAGGCAATGTTACCAGCGCCACGCAGGGCAGAATGCTGCTGTATAATGCCATCCAGGGCCAGCAGGCCTTGTACCACGCCAGCGTAAAGTCCCGGTAGCTTTTTACATCCTTTTCAAACCGGTGATAGGATTCACCGTCCCGGTTAAACACCTTGACGACCTCCATACCGTTAATGTATTCAACGATGGTGTTGTTCATTTTCCGGGCCGCCTCATAGTAGTTGTTCATGGAGCCCATACCGATTTTGTACATAATTCCCATGAATAATATCCCAAGGGGAAGGGTACACAGCGACAAAAACGCCAGCTTCCAGTCCACGAAGAACATACCGGCAAATACCAGTACCGGTACCGTCAAATTGGCAACTCCCTCAGGAAGAGAATGGGCTAGCAGCAGTTCTATAGTCTCAATATCATCTATGAACATCTTCTTGATGGAGCCGGTGCCCTTGTCCTGAATGATCCCAAGGGGCTGGGCCTCCAGCTTTCCCTGAAGGGAAATGCGCAAATTTTTCAGAGTATTGTATGCTGACTTGTGGGAAAGCTCAAGTCCCCACAGGTAAAAGACAGCATACAGCACGCCGCAGGCGGCAATTGCACAAACTATTACAGCCACATGAGCTGCGGATAATGGCTCTTTAATTAAAAGGGACCTTATTATTTGATATGCAAATAAAAAGGGAGCCACGCTCATGACAAGACCGACAAGCATAGCAGCAATGGCGGCATAGGTGGTTTTTCGGTACTCGCCGGTATATTCCAGAACTTTATTAAACAAAATAATTCCTCCTTTCAATTATTGACTTAATACTCTGGTTAAACAAAAAATTTCCTGTATTCGGTGGGCGTTTTACCCATTACGGCTTTGAATGCAGACGAAAACTTACTGGCATTTTCATATCCTAAGCTGCTTGCAACAGCAGTTACCGGGGCATCTGTCTGGCGCAGCTGTACTGCCGCCGCATTCATTCGCCAATTGCGCATATAGCTGTAAACCGAATGGCCAAAGACCTCTTTAAAGCATGAACAAAGGGTTGTCAGGGTAATATCATATTGTTTTGAGAGCTCTTCCAATGTAAAATGCCTCTTTGACTTAGATGTCATCATGCGTTCAATTGCCTTAACCTTATCTATCTGAGTTCGGGGAAAATAAGAACGCTCCTGGCCTTTCGGCTCCACACCCGTCAAAAACACCAGCAGCTCAAGTATTTTTACTTTACAATAAGGAAGGCGTATTGATTCCGGAACACGATAAAGCTCTGAAAAGACATGGGAAATGGAGTCATGGGCACGCATGACAAAAGGATTTTCCAGGCAGGCAAATTTCTCTATAAGCTTATGTATATCTATATCCACGCCTTCAAGGAGTTTTTTCAGAGAATCATTTGCTTCATCCAGTGAAAATGCCGTCGTTATGCCGTGATAGTGACGCAATGGAGAAGAAAAATTCGTGCTGTTTTTAAAGCGGGTTCCGATCTGCATGTCGCCTGCTCCAAGGTAATAATACCGCCCGCCCGGCTGCTCCCATTCAATGCGCCCCTCACGGCAGTGGTCTATACAAAATAATGATTTATCGTAAGTAAAATTAAAATTGATGCTTTCCATGTGGAAGTCGTTATACTGAAGAAATACGCCTGGAAACACATCATAACAGGTCATAATTCCTTCTCCGTTCGGAGAGGTGAAATTATATACAGAGCATATATCATTGCTGCAAACCAGCTTGATATTGCCGCCTAATTTTGTAAGATCCAGTGTCTTCATATTGCCACCCCATTTTTGCAGGAGTTTTCTTTAAGGGTAATGTTAGCTGTTATAGTCCCCTTTTCCATGTATAGCACGTGTGTACAGCAGCATTGGATAAATTCCTTGTCGTGAGTTGCTACTATTACTGTTTTGCCACTTTGAGCCAGTTTGCCTATCACTGATGCCACTTCACCCATGTGCCGCAAATCCAGTCCGCTGGTAGGCTCGTCAAAGAGGATCACCCTTCTTTCGCTGGCCACAGCACAGGCAACAGCTGCTCTTTGCTTTTGTCCGCCTGAAAGGCTGAGGGGATGTTCGCCTGAGAATTGCTTTAAATCCAGGGACTCCAACAGGTTATATGCCTTGTCTTTATCAGGATGGGGCATGCTAATAAGCACCTCGTCCAAGACGCTTTCGCAGAAAAGCTGATGATTGACATCCTGCATCACAAGATAACAGTTTTTTAACCGATCTTTTCCTTTAAGACCTTTGCCTGCTATAACCAGCTCACCGGCAGCTTTTTTCTCCAGCCCGCACAGGCAGCGGACGAGAGTAGTTTTCCCCGCGCCGTTTTCACCGGTAACTGCCGCAACACAATTTGACGGCACCCATGCCCTGGGCACTTTGATACCGCTGCCTTGGCGGCCATACCGGAATGCAAAATTTAATAAGACAGTTGTGTTATCCGGCTCGCAGCTGTTCACCCTACCGGAAAGTGCAGGCGGCTCCAGTCCCCGCAAACCAAGTTTTAAGCGCAGTTTTTCACCCATGGAATAAAAGGCCCCTGCCTCAAATTCTTTTGCAATCCGCCCTTCTTTCAAATACAGTACACGGTCTGCAAGCCCTTTTAAGTAATAGAGCCGGTGCTCGGCAATAATAATAGTAACGCCTGCCGCCTTGCATTTTTTCAGTACCCCCTGCAGGTCGGCGATGGCCCTGTCGTCTAAATTGGCTGATGGCTCATCCAGTACAAGTACCTTAGGATGAGCTGCCCATACCGAAGCGCAGGCCAGCTTTTGCTTTTCACCGCCGGATAAATCAAAAATACTGCGCCCCATCAGCTTCTCAATATTCATAAAGGCTATTGTTTCTTCAACTTGCTTTTTGATTTCTTTCACAGGCAAACCTAAATTTTCACATCCAAAGGCAAGCTCACTGTAGGTATCCACAGTGAAAAACTGGCTGCGCGGGTTTTGAAACACCGATCCCACGATCCTGGACAGCTCATGCAAGGAGCTGTCACCCACATTTTTACCGCATACTCTCACGCTGCCCCTTTGCTCTCCCTCAAAATAGTGGGGAACAAGACCGTTAATAAGGCGGGTCAAAGTGGTTTTACCGCAGCCGCTTTCGCCGCACAATAAAACCATCTCACCATCGCCGATGTGCAGGTTTATATCGCTGACACCTGCGTCATTGTGCCCTCTTTTGTAGCGGAAACTGAGGTTTTCTATATTTATCAAAGCAATCCCACCCTTACCAGCATATATACACACGAACAGCCAAGAGCAATCAGCATGATCCCAATGTCCTGTATTCCAAATCCTATTTCACACACATTGCTTCGCCTGACATCTCCGCCAAGCCCCCGGGTTAAGGCTGCCGCGCTCAGTTCTTCACCTATTTTTGCTACGGTCACTACTAAGGGCACTACGCGGTATTCCAGCATGGCCACCGGATTGGCAAAAGTTATGCTGCGCATCCGCATGGCATCCTTTATATAACGCTGTTCCTCCAATACAGTGGGGAAAAAACGGAACATCACAGACAGGGGGATCACGATTTCCTGGGGCATATGAATGCGCTCCATACCGGCGGTAAACTCACTTACCGTAGTGGTTGCCATCATGTAGTATGCCGCGAAAATACAGGGAATAAATCTGGTGAATATGGCACAAACCGGTACGAGCAAAAAATTAAGCATACCTGTGGTAGTATAGACCAGTGTTTTTTCCGCTGCCAGGCAGGCTGCTAAAAGCAACCCGCAGATAAGCCCGGTACGCCAGCGTTTGGAAAACAGCAGCAGCATACAGGGCAAAATGGCAAAAACCGGGCGCAAAACCGACGTTATTCCACCCGAATAACCTGCCCAAATTAATGTAAAGCTGGTAGTAAACAATAACAGTAATTTCGTGCGGGGATCCAAACGCAGATGGCGTGTTCCCGCCGTTGTGTGCAACAGCGTGTTCATCACGCAATTCCTGCTCTCTCAAAGTGCTTTTTCAGAACGGCTTTCCCAAGGAGCGCTCCCAGTAACCCTCCTACAAAACCGGCTGCAAACCAAAGTATCAGTGACCAGTCCGGAGTCATCCTTAAAACTGCATCAGCATATTCATTGCTCATACCTTCCCGCAGCATTTGAAAATAGCTGTCCCGCATGATAAACATGGGCAAAGCCTTGCCTACAGTCCACATACTGAATACGGAGGCTCCGACAACAGAAAGCTTGCTGCTCTTGTATTTGCCTGCCCTGAAGATAAGGTCTGCCAGCAAGCCCAGCCCTGCAGCAAAAGCAAGGGTGATCCAGCTGTCGCCGATCAGCATGTTGACAAGTCCAATGATGGTGCCAAAAAGGGTAAATTGTCCAAAGCTATGTACTTTGGTAAGAAAAAGCATAAGAGGTATTCCGGTAAAAATTGAGCATATCAAGGGTAACAGAACAAGGAAGACAGGAATAAACCCAAGCATGGAAGCCGTGAACATAAGAACGAAGTAAACTGCCCCGAAGATACCGATATTAATAAGATCCTTTGCCGTGAGCTTTTTTTGCATAACACCCTCCAAAATACAAAAGTTAGTATTGTCTAACTTCATTTTATTAAAACAGCGCCTGCAAGCGCTTTTAGTTAATAATAACACAAAGCATGAAATGAATCCGCTCCAAATGGTTAAAAAGCAATCCAATTGATTGCTTTTTTTAACTTTTAACCATCATTTTAATTTCATAGATTTATGTAATAAATTCATAGGGTAAATTCTTTACTTAAATTTTTTCTGCTTAACCCTTAAATGTATCGAATTCTTGAGTTTATTTTGGACTATTTCATACTCTTCCTTAAAAACCACGCTCATGGCATAAAGCGGATATTTGACGCCAATTCATACCACGCATAAAATTTGCAGCATGAGAAATAGTTGCATCTTCATAAAGCAGATAATGGATTCCCAGCCGCTTTATTCTGCGTCCCAAGCGAGTATTTGCCTTCCGTTCTTCGGCAATCATCGCCATGTATAGTATTGAAAACAATATATCAACGGCTAGTACATCCTCCGGCAAATACCGGCCGGCGATCTGTGTAATCTGTTGAAGCACCTTTTTTTCAACCTGTCCGCCGGTTACATTATAGATGGACACATAATCTGAATAAACACGATCAATTCCGTACTTTGCAGCCAAATCCTTTATTGTTTGAAAATAATCGGTATCGCGTGGCGGGCGGCGTGTTCCGGCAGGTGAGGTTAAATATACGCACCAATCATCAAAGCTGCCCCGGTCATATTCCAGAAATGAACCATCTGGGAATCTTTTAATTACAGGCATGGCTACCTCCATTCCAGAAAGAGAGGAAGGCATTGCAGTTGAATGATTATAAGCAATACGATCCTCATAAAATTCCTGTTTGTAATTTTATAAATCTATTTAAACTAAATTATTACCATCTGCAAAATTCTTCAATTTCTTCTGTTTTAGCTTTAAAAATACAAACAAAAAAAATCTCCTTAACATCATAACAACTCCATTCAAATATTCTACATTAACACTTTAAATCCTCCATATTTTGCTATATTAATTCCACAAAAAAATACCGGCCATTATGAATGAAGGCCGGTATTTGAATCTATATCGTTTTATTTTGAAAACAACGCCTCATAATTATGAATGCTGGTCAAACGTCCATAATCGGTTAACTTGACCATATTATCTGTAAATTCTATGCACTCCTCCTTTTTCAGAAGCGCCATAATATTCCTTGTAAAGGCCGTATCCCAATGCAGCTCAGTTTGTATGGTATCAAGCCCTGCCTCCTGTACTTCATGCTCAGTTCCCTCATGGTTGTAAAGATGGAACAGGAGTATCATTTTTGCAAACCGTATTTTCTGGCTTTTTCTCCTTCGCAGAGCGCTGATAAAGCCTCTGCCCGGAGCAAAAACGAACACCAGCAGAAAAACCATCCCCGTCATAACAGCCATGCTGCCCGCAATGGATACGTCAAAAAGGGCGGCCGCCTGGTAACCTAATATCCCGTTGACAGCGCCGATCAGTCCGCTCAAAATCAGCATCCGTTTCAAATCGTCGGTGAGAAGGTATGCCGTGACCGGCGGGCCGATCATGAACGCCACCACCAGTATGGAGCCGACGGCCTGAAACGCACCTACTGTTGTGAGAGAAACCAGTGTCATCAGACCGTAATGCACAAATGCCGGCGCAAAGCCCAATACGGCGGCCAGCATGGGGTCAAAGGTGGCCACCTTCAGCTCCTTGAAGAAGATGATGATTACCGCCAAATTCAGGAGCAGAAGGGAGCCTGTTGTGTATATGGCTTTTGCTCCGATATCAACGCCGGCTATGACCATTCGGTCAAAAGGGGCGAAGGCAAGTTCGCCCAGGAGCACCGAATCGGTGTCCAGATGCACCGCCCCTGCGTAGCGTGTGATGAGGATAATCGCTATTGAAAAGAGCAGCGGGAACACGATGCCCATTGCCGCATCCTCTGCTAAAAGCCGGGTGCGCCCCAGCATCTCAGTCAGCCAAACGGTTATAACGCCTATCACCGCCGCACCCAATATCAGCAATGGAGATGAAAGGTCATGCACCATAAAAAAGGCCAGAACGATACCGAGAAGTATGGTATGGGTGATGGAGTCGGACATCATGGACATCCTGCGCAGCACCAGGAATACGCCGGGAAGCGCGCAGGCCACCGCCACAATCACGGCGATAACTTGTATTTCAAACTGTGGGGACATCTGGCACACCTCCTTCAAGCTTTAATAGCAGCCTGTTTTTCCTGCGCCGGTACAGCCTGTACAGAATGCCCCTTCCCGGCGCCAACAGGACGCTGGCTATGACGATCAGGCTGACGCATACCACGATGGCAGGGCCTGTCGGCAGCTTTGCCATGAGAGAGCTGGCCGCTGTTCCGGCAATACCGGACACCGCACCAAAAATGGCCGAAAGAAAAACCATAACCCACAGCTTATTCGTCCACTGGCGCGCCGCGACAGCCGGAGCGATGAGCATGGCACTCATCAGGATCACGCCCACCGTCTGTAATCCGATGATGATGGCCAGCACAATCATAAAGGACAGCAGCAGGTTCAGCTTGCCGGGCGAAAACCCGAGGCTTTGAGCAAAATCACTGTCAAAGGTGAAGAGCTTGAATTCCTTCCAGAACAGAAAGACAAGCATAAGAAGGACCGCACCGCAGACGGCCATTAAAAGAATATCGCGCTGCATCAGCGTAGAAGCCTGCCCGAAGATAAAGCGCTTGAGCCCTGCCTGATTGGAATTTGGGTTCTTCTGCACATAGGTCAGCAGTACCAGACCCAGCCCGAAGAATACCGACATCACCAGCGCCAAGGCGCTGTCAAATTTGATCCGGGTGTGCCGTACGATACTTACGATAAAGAGAGTTGCCATAAGCCCGGAAACAAGGGCGCCCAGCAGCAGGGTTTCCGTGTCTTTGCTGCCCAGCAGGATAAACGCCAGAACCACTCCGGGCAGTGCGGAATGGGAAACGCCGTCGCCCAGCAGGCTTTGCTTCCGCAGCACGGCAAAGCTCCCCAATACTCCGCTGATGATCCCCAAAAGGGCGGAGCCCAGCGCCACCGTCTGAAATGTGTAGTCTCTCAGTAAAAAAGTCAGTGTACCCATATCACATCGCACTCCTTAATAAGGTACCGGTGCTCCGGTATGTCTTTTTCAAATTATCCTCATGGAAAACCTCTCCAACCGGACCGCTGGCTACTACCCGCAGGTTGATAAGGGTCACCCAATCGAAATAATCCGCTACCGTCTGCAGGTCGTGGTGTACTACAACAACGGTTTTTCCTTGCTCCTTAAGCTCCTTTAGAAGCAGGACGATGGCTTTTTCGGTCTGAGCATCCACGCCTTTAAAGGGCTCATCCATGAAGTAAACCTCAGCTTGCTGTACCAGGGCACGGGCCAAAAACACCCGCTGCTGCTGGCCGCCGGAAAGCTGGCTTATCTGGCGGGAGGCGTATTCCTCCATGCCCACCTTCTGCAACGTCTTTCGCGCCAGCTCCACGTCTGCTTTGCGGGGACGCTTGATCCAGCCAAGCTTTCCGTAACAGCCCATCAGCACCACATCCAGCACCGTCGCGGGAAAATCCCAATCCACGCTGCCGCTTTGGGGAACGTAACCGATGCGGTTTTTCAGCCGGTGTATACCATCCCTTCCATTTATGAAGCGGACGGCTCCGGAAACGGGCGTCAACAGCCCAAGCATGGCTTTGATGAGAGTTGTCTTTCCCGCCCCGTTGGGTCCGACCACCGCCATAAGCTTTCCTTTTGGGATCTTCAGGTCAATATCCCATAAAACGGGTTTTGCGTCGTAAGCAACGGTAAGGTCTTCCACCTCCACCGCATAGCTTTGGGATTTTATGTCCATGTCAATCACCTCCGTCACTTCAGTGCTTCTATGATGGTGTCAATGTTTTCCCTGACAGTGAGGATATAGCTTTCAGCGCCGGAGCCTTCGCCGCCAAGGGAATCGGAATAAAGCTCTCCGCCTATGGCAACATCAAAACCCTTTGCCTTGACTGCCGCCTGAAGCGCCTCAATGGTTTTGGGCGGAACAGAGGACTCAACGAAGATGGCCTTGATCTGCCGTTCCACGATAAAGTTTGCAAGGGCGCTTACGTCGGCAGTACCTGCCTCGGCATCGGTGCTGATACCCTGGAGGCCCCGCACCTCGAAGCCATAGGCTTTACCAAAGTAATTGAAAGCGTCGTGGGCTGTGACGAGCACCCGCTGCCCCTCCGGCACTTCCGAAACTCTGCCGCGGATATATGTGTCAGTGGCATCCAGTTCCTTCAGGTAATTTTTAAGATTTGCCTCATAAGCGGATTGGTGGACGGGATCGGCCTGAGACAGCTCATCCGCAACAATTCTGGCCGCGTCCTTCCACAGCGACACATCGAACCAGATATGAGGGTCATGCACTGAGCCGCCCCCCTCCCATGCGAGAAGCCTGGATTGGTCCAGCCCTTCCTCAATGCAAATCACCGCGTGCCCCTGGCCGGACAAAGATTCAAAGACCTCGCCCATCTTACCTTCCAAATGCAGTCCGTTATATACAACAACATCGGATTTCTTCATCAGCGTTACGTCACCTGCGCTGGCCTGGTACAAGTGGGGGTCGATGCCGGGACCCATCAGGCCGCTCACTGAAACATGCTCCCCGCCGATGATCTTTGATAAATCCGCAAGCATGGTAGTGGTAGCCACTACATTTAGCCTATCATCCTCCGTGACAGGCCCAGGCGTTTTGCAGCCTGCCAGCACGAGCATCAAAGCCAGAACAATGCCAGCTAAGCCTTTTACTTTTTTACCCATAAGATACCTCCATAAATGGTATAAATTTTTTGGTATTATGGCCGTCATATCTAATCCACATAGATTTGACAGGCAGCCTTATAACTGATTTGAATACGTTTACCGTTTAGATCAAGAGTCAGAGGGCCTTCATAGGCGCCGAAGGAAACAACTGTCACCGCATTGCCGATTTCAATACCCAGACCCTGAAGGTAATCCAGCAATTCCTTTTCCTCGGTGACCTTTCTGATGTGTGACGTTTTGCCCTCGGAAAGGTTATCCAGTGTTTGTAAGGAGGTGCTTCCGACCTGTCCGCCGGTATGGGGGATCTCATTCCCGTGGGGACAGTAGGCAGGATAATTCAAAAATTCGTCCAGCCTTAAGGTCAGGCGTGCCGGGGTGACGTGCTCCAGAAGCTCCGCGTCCTCATGGGCCTCACTCCACGAATAACCGAGATGGCGCGTCAGGAAAACCTCCCATAAACGGTGGCCGCGCACAAGGGAAAAGGCTACCCGCAGCCCCTCCTGCGTCAAACGGGAACCTTTATACGGCTCATATTTAATCAAACCCTCGCGGTTTAGCTTTCCAAGCATCTCAGTAACTGAAGCAGGGGCGATTTTCAGAGTATCTGAAATCTGCTTATTGGAAACAAGCTCTTCTGATCCGCCCAGCTTATAAATTTCTTTTAAATAGTCCTCTTTATTCGGTGTCATATTATTCCTCCGTTTTTTAGGTATGCCTAATTTTATTTTATTGTATACCTAAATTTTGTATTTGGCAAGGAGTTTGTGTAAATACAGGGCCATAACTATGGAGCTTAGCTCCGCTCTTCTTGTTAGGGGCGGGAAATTGCGTTTCCTTTAACTAATCTATGAATCATAAGTAGAAAGCGTTACAAATATAATGTACCAACGATAAAAAATTACAAAAAGGACTGATGTTTATGAATCCGGATTCAGAATTTCGCACCTTTCGCGGATACCAACTCAAAAATCAACGGGAAGGCAAGCTGACTGCGGCATTGGAGGACTATCTCGAAATGGTGTATCGTTTATGCCTTGAAGACAATTATGCCCGTGTGGGAAAGCTTTCCGAACTGCTTCATGTTAAGCCGTCATCTACCTCAAAGATGATTTTCAGGCTTGTAGATCTTGGGTACCTGGAATACGACCGAAACGACAGCATCCTTCTCACCGATAAAGGCAAGAAAATGGGGGCTTATCTTCTGGACCGCCACGATACATTAGAGCGCTTTTTAACGATGATAGGGAATACCAGCCCGCTGGAAGAAGCCGAACTGGTTGAGCACTCGCTAAGTACCTCAACGGTATTGGAAATAAAGGGATTGATGGAGTTTTTTATGGAAAATCCCGGCATTGAAAAACAATATAAAGCCTTCAAGGAACAGCGCCAAGGAGCAATAGGCAGTAATAAGCACATATAAAAGTTCTAAAATACAGGGCTCTCTGCTTTGGGATATAAAAAGAGCGGAATCCATGATGCTTTTGGACTTAAGTCCTTTAACACATGATTCCGCCCGGTAGGTTATTGGACGCTTTATTCTTTTTCTGCCATGACGCTTGCTATAAAAGACGTTAAAGGAATTGTGAGTATTAATCCTATGCTGCCGCAAAGTGAACGTATTATCTCAGCAGACACTATTTCCATACTGATAATCTGATTAACAGGAGTGGTGGATTTATAAAAGAGAAGGAGCAGTGGGATAGAGCTTCCTGCATAGGCCAGTACAAGAGTATTTACCATAGTTGCAATTATATCCTTGCCCACAATCAATCCTGATCTCATGAGCTTGAAAAAGCCAATGCATGGAGAGGTGTTTTTAAGTTCAAAGATAAATGAAGTAATAGACATGCCTACGTCCATAACTACACCTATGGTGCCAATCAGGACGCCGCTGAAATATAGGCCGCGATAGTCCATGGTAATACCCATCTGGGTGACCAGCAATGTCGTATCCTCGTCTGCAAGGCCGGTAATAACGCAAAGGTCTGTAAATATGAGTGCAAGTATGCCTGCAATAATAGTACCGCCGGCTGTTCCCAGTATTGAAGCAAAGCTTTTTTTGGAGAAACCGGATACAAATATAAAACTTATAAGTATAATCAAAATACTGCATGCTACGGATACAATAACAGGGTTTTCCCCTTTTAATATCATAGGAATCATAAATTTCAGTATTATGAAGCCGGAAATTCCAAGGGCGGTAACTGAGAAAATCCCTGTAAATCTGCCAAAGATTGTTACAGCAATTATAAAAATTATTGCAAGGGTTTTAAGGTGATCCTCTCTGGATATATTCATTATATTTGCTTGCAGCTTATCGTCATTTGTGTTGACACTTATGAATACATTCATGCCTTTCCTTAATTCAAAATTTGATTCCGAATACTCCACAGGGATATATTTAATGTCAATCTCTTCATTGATATATATACCTTCGAGTACCCTCACTTTTACCAGCTGCTCCTTCATCTGGCCTGATACTGTTTCTTTTAAGCTGATGATCTGAGCCTTTACCAGGGATGTTTCGCCTGCGGCAAATGCAGATGTTCCCAAGAAAATCAGTATGAATGTTATTAAAAAAATTTTCTTCATATCCTTCTCCCCGTTTCATATATTTTATATTATGAATTTGGTATGTATGCCGCTTCCGGGCCGCTCAAAAAAACTGAGAAATAAGAAGGACAGCATGCAATGATGTCATCATGCATGCTGTCCTTCTATCCGTCCGTAACTTTGAACGGCCGCCCATAGAAGTTAGGCGGAAGCTTCTATTCATAATTTAATATGGGTAGACATAACCCTCCACCGCCTCCGCGGGAGTAATCTTTGTGACATTTATCTGCGGGTCATCATATTTCTGGCCATCAAATTCATATTGTCCTATAAAAAGAGTCCCTTCAACCGTTATCCATGAATCTTTTTTCAGCTCGGAAGCTTTGTCATATTTGCATAACAGGCCGGCAGGCGCTAAATCCGCAACACAGCAGGACATTGTCAGGCGGGCGGGTACAAACTCATCATCATTAAGTATATTAGGATCTTTGAATACGAACCCCGTCATTACAACCGTATACCCTTCGTATCTCTCCATATTAATATATATTTCGGAAAGCCACACGCCGAAATCATCATTTGATACAGTGATTTTCCTATTCTCCGCATCCAATCCGGGTAAATCGGCTGAATATACTTCATCCGGCACACCGGCTTGCGTATCGGGAATGGCAGCGCCTGCGGAGCCTGTGTCTTCCGATGGCATATCAATTCCGCCAATAGAAGATGGAGCATCCGGGCTGCTTCCGGCAGGATCCTCAGCCGGGATGACCGCCGTGGCGCCCAAGCTTAAGTTACCTGATGGGGCCTGATTTTGAGGCAGAACTTTTGAGCTCTGTCCGGCCCGGTTGGAAAATGTATTTCCTCCGGTATAACTTCCTGAAAGCTCGGAACTGCTCAGAGGACTGTGTGGAAGCAGCAGCAGCAAAATTGGAACGGCAAGTACAAAGCAATGTGTGGAACGCACTATATGCTGCGGGCGGAATAGTCTGAATAAGCCCACGCAAGCCCATATCAGCATTACTATTGCTGTAAAGTATAAATAGGGCTCCATTCTGGGCGTAACATAGGAAAGGTATTTCCTGCTGTTAACCAAATGAAGCATCAATCCGCCGAATAGGCAGTAGCAAAGAAACTCCAGGAAAACCTGAGGATTAAAAGCTTTCGCTTGCATATCTACATCCCTCCCAAACCGGAAAGTAAAAAGACTACGGCAAAGCATACAATAAATGCCGTAAATAATAGTTTACCTATAAAGCGCTTTGAAAACCCCGAAGAGAGCATCATTACATTTTTAATATCCATCATCGGCCCGAACACAAGAAATCCCATTATTGCACCCATTGGAAATTGATTTGCAAAGCTGCGCGCGATAACGGCGTCGGACGACGAGCATAAAGAGAGGACAAAGGCCATTGCCATCATAATTATGATGGACACTGCCAGTCCAGCTCCACTTTGAGCGGCGGTAAATATACCTGTTCCCAGGACCTGAACTAGGGAAGCGATAAAGGTTCCTATCACCAGATACTTTCCTACGCTGAAGAATTCCGCCTGGGAATGGCGGATAAACAATCCGAGCTTTCCGGTAAACGTGGTGACGGACTCGGCATCCTCGTAGCAGCCGCAGCTGCACATCAGCCTGTCGAGAGCTCCTCCGGACAACACTTGGCCTTTCAGCGGCCAGAGGGCAAATATAAGCCCGATTATTACAGCGGCTATAATTCCAAAGAAAACGCGTCCCACCACAATCTTCATGTTGCCGCTAAAGGCGTAATAGGTCGATAAAATAACCACGGGATTGATAACCGGCGTAGCCGCCATAAAGGTAACGGCCACGGGGACCGGAATCCCTTTTCTCACCAGGCTCCTGAAAATTGGAATGGAAGCGCAGTCACAGACCGGAAGGCAAAAGCCGCCTATAATTGCCGCAAGCATTCCCATGCCTAGGGACTTAGGGAACCAGCGCTCTATGATGCGCTGAGGTATAAAAACCTGAATAGCGGAAGATAAAAGTACGCCCATCAGCAAAAATGGAACGGCCTGCAGGATAATCCCTAAAAATACATTGATAATTGTATTAAAGGGGATTTGGAGCGCCTCAAAGGCAGACCGTGCTGAAAAATAAAGGGCGGCGAGCATGACAACCGTCAGGAAGAAGAAGTTGACAGGATTTTCCCTTCTCCTGAAAAGCTGCTTATATAAATCTTTATAAGCCTTTATTTCATATATTTCAACGCCCGGGTTTATTCCATCAAGCAGGCGGCGAATCCTTTTATAAACAGCAGCCGAATGCACATTGCGGACCACTGCAAAATCGCTATTTGCAATCTGCTCGGGCAGGGCGCCTCCCGTCCTGCCCAGCAGATTCTCTATACTTGACCCATCTGCAATATGTATTACTTTTTGAATTTTGCACAGGTTACGAAGCCTGGGCTGTAAAAGCAAAGCTTGCAGCTGGGAGAATGGGACGACACCGTTCCATTCCACCCAGATTTCATCAAATTCGTGACGGCGCATAGCATCCACAATCTGCCCGATGACTTGCTTGGGTTGCTGATCCAGATACTTTTTAGGGAAGGAAATACTATAGCAGTTATTATACCTGCTCTGAAATTCCTCTTCGCCGGCCTCAAACTGTATAACAAGTATTCCGGTATCCTGCCAATCGCGCCTGTTCAACAAGGTATTCAGAAATGTTGTTTTTCCTGCATCAAGGAAACCGGTTACAACATAAACGGGTATCGCCATCCTGTCACTCTCCGCTAAAGAGGCTACACAGCTCCTGCCGGTTTAGATTACGGCCTATAATACAGAGCATGTCACCGCTGGCAGTGCATTCGGTTACCTTTATATCTCCGGGGAGGTATTGGAGGTTCATATATCCGACCGGGCCGCGAAGTATACCTTTTGCACGCAGAATCGTTCCTCTGGCGTTTTTCTCCATATTCGATATCCGTGCCTTTAAATCCTCGATGCTGAATACCTGATTTGTCCGTATGGTAACGGTATCAAAAATTTCTTCCGCCCCATGGTTATGGCCGCAAGAACAATTGTGGCCATGGCCATGTTTGTGCTCCCCGTGACTGTGGGCACCGTTGTGGGAGCATCCGCATTTGCATTCGTGTGCGTGTTGGTGATGCCCGGCATGAACGCCGTCATCACGGTGCGGGTGGAGTATTTCCTTTACATTTATTTGACCCCAGGGCTTTGAGAATATGGCCCCATGAGGATTTAAACCTCTGATTATTTCATAAGCAGCATTTACCCTGTCAGGAAATTCCTCGGTTCGGCTAAGCAGGATAGCATCGGCGTTTTGAATCTGATCTTCAAAAAACTCGCCGAAGTTGTCAAGATACATTTTACAGCGTTTTACATCGGCGACTGTTATTTTAGCCTTTACTTTCGCAAGGGATAGGATGCGCGGATCTAAGCAGGCCTTTATAATATCCGATAACTTGCCAACGCCGGAAGGCTCAATGATGACCTTATCCGGGTTAAACCGTTCTAAAAGTTCTTTAAGGGACTTGATAAAATCACCCGAAAGGCTGCAGCAAATACAGCCGGAATTGATTTCCTTCACTTCGATACCGCCTGATTTCAACAGGGCTGCATCAACACTGATATCACCAAAATCATTTTCAATCAGGACGATTTTCTCATTCTGAAATGCTTCTTTAAGCAGCTTTTGAATCAGCGTGGTTTTTCCTGCTCCTAAAAAACCCGATATTATAAATATTTCTGTGGACATGATATGCCTCCTTAAAAATTCAAATCATTATTCGTCCGGGTAACAATCCTTGCAGAATCCGAATACCTCCAGATTATGGCCTATAACATGGAAATCCTCGTCTTCAAGCTTTGGAATAAACTTCTCCATGGGACAATTATCCATTGCTATGATTTTGCGGCAGTTAACGCAGACAGCATAATGCTTATGCTTAAAATGATTGTTCTCATACACTGCCATTTCGCTATTCATAACATTGGTTTTAATTATGAGGCCCCTTTTTACGAAAAGCTCCAAAATCCGGTAGACAGTGGACATCCAAGCCCCATCCCCGCTTTTCTCTATTTTAGAACATATGTCCATAGCGCTTAAAGGCTTGTCGGAGTTTTCAAGTACTGAGAGCACACTTTCACGCTGCCGGGTTCTCTTTATTCCCGCAGGCCAGCCGTCCTGTTTTCCTTTCATTTTATTCACCTCATTCAGTTACTCATAAAGAGCTGTACAGCCCATGTTCCTTCGGCATAGGTTTATGTATTCTAACGGATTGCGTTCCCTATTCTTTTATATGATATGCAAATGCAATTTATTCGCATTTAAATTTATTATAAAATGCGGATAAATTGAAGTCAAGTTTTTTGAGGGTATCAGCAGGATACTGGAATATGTATCATTTGCGGATGGTGGACTGCAGCTTTTTCGCCGCCAATACCAAGACGAGTACGGCAACGGAAACCAGAGCGGTAAATCCACCGGGCGCTACATTTAGATAATACGAAATAAACAGCCCCAGCATGATATCTATAACGCTGAAGACGATTGAAAATATCAGGGTAAGCTTGAATCCCTTTCCAAGCTGCAAAGCGGTGGCAACCGGAAGGGCAATC
Organism: Oxobacter pfennigii; assembly: GCF_001317355.1. NCBI lineage: Bacteria > Bacillati > Bacillota > Clostridia > Eubacteriales > Clostridiaceae > Oxobacter > Oxobacter pfennigii. The sequence goes on along the minus strand of NZ_LKET01000033.1, from coordinate 16,338 downwards.
ATGGAACTGAGCACCAGCACCCCTACGATTCTGATTGATACTGAAATGGCGGAGGCCACGAGGATGGAAAAGACATAGTTTATAAGCTGTACTTTTACGCCCGCAACTTTGGCGGCCTCCTCATCATATGCGATATAAATCATCTGATGGTATAGAAGAATAAGTGTCAAAACGGAAATTGCACTGAGTATCAGAACCATAACCATATCGAATTTGGTTACGGTCAGGATGCTTCCGAACATAAAGGAATCCGCGTTTGCATGAAGCTTTCCGGAGCTGATGATGGTGATGGCGGTACCCACACTCAAGGAAAGCACAATAGTGAGGATCAAATCGGTGTACTTTTTAAAATAGTTTCGCAGAAATTCGATGAGCGCGCCACAGATGGATGTAAATACAAAAGCACCAAGTATTGGGTTCTGTTTTGACACTAGTCCGATTGTGATACCGGCCAGCGAGGCATGGGATAATGTGTCTCCAATCATGGAATAACGGCGCAGTACTAAAAATATTCCGATGCAGGGGCATAAGATCGAAATAAATACGGAAACGAATATTGCGTTTTGCATAAAACCATAGCTAAAAATTGTCATGGCTTTCCCCTCTGTTCTTTAAGAATTCGTCTGCATATTGCTGCGGGGTGCAGAGATGCCCCTGCCCGCCTGCCAGGTGGTAAATCAAGGTTGAGTTTGAAATAGCTGCATTCAGATTGTGTTCTACGGAAACTATAGTGATTCCATGTTCTTTGTTTATTTTTTTTAAAAAACTATATATCTCTTTTTGACTGCCTATATCCACTCCGGTCGAGGGTTCATCCAAAACCAGCAAATCCGGATTGCCCATGAGGGCCCGTGCAATCAATATTTTCTGACTTTGCCCCCCGGAGAGTGTACTCATTAGATAACCTTTATAGCCGGACATCCCGACCTGCTCAAGCTTTTCTGCAATCACGCTTTTGTCTTTGATCTTTAAAAGTCTCAAGTAAGAATTCAGCACCTCATATACTGTAATGGGAAAATTGGAGTTGGAGAAATCATTTTTTTGAGGGACATATCCGACTCTCTTTGCCCGTGATACGATACTTCCGCCCGTAGGCTTTACAAATTTTAATATAAGCTTCATCAGCGTACTTTTTCCGCTGCCATTTTCACCTACTACCGATAGGTATTCTCCGCTGCATATTTCTAAATTTATGCCATTCAGCACATATGGCGGCGATCCTGTATATGAAAATAATAAATTATCTGCCCTGATCAACAATAACACTCCTTTTAATACCAGCAATAAATTATATTGCAAATGCATTTCATTTGCACTTGACAGTTATTTCCTCGTACGTTATATTATAGATGTAAATAGGAAGCATTTGCAAGTAGAATTTCTGGAGGTCGATAATATGTTAAAAAAATGGGCTGCTATGCTACTCTCCCTGATTGCCGTTGTAAGCTTTTCAGCCTGCGGCAGCAATAATAACCAGGCAAATAATCCAGGGGGAAATACTGCGCCGACGAGCAGCGCTGAACCGACAAATATGCCGGAAGTAAGCAAGATCAAAGTTTCTGTCACCTTTGATGCCATGAAAGAGTTTGTTGAAGCTGTCGGAAAGGACAAGGTTGAGGTTTCAACTATTATTCCTGCCGGAACGGAAGCACACGATTTTGAACCAAAGGCCCAGGATCTTGTAAGTTTGAGTACTGCTAAGGTTTTTGTTTATAATGGGCTTGGAATGGAAGGATGGGCGGAGGAAGCGGTTTCCGCTGCCAATAATGCAAATCTGATTGTTGTGGATGCATCCAAAGGGGCTGATGTCATTACACGGGAAACAGCATCTGAAGATCATGAAGAAGAAGGGGATCATGAGGAGGACGAAGAAGATCATGATCACGGCAAGTATGATCCGCATCTGTGGCTGGGCCTGAAAGGCGCACAAGCTGAGGTTAAAAACATCAAGGATGCGCTTATCCAAGCAGATTCATCCAATAAAGATTATTACGAACAGAACTGCAATGATTTCATCTCTCAGCTTGAAAACCTTTATAATGAATACAACGAAAAATTCCAGTCTGTTGATAAAAAGAGCTTTGTAACAGGCCATGCGGCTTTCGGCTACCTTTGCCGCGACTTTGGCTTGGAACAAAACAGTGTCAGAGATATTTATGCGGAAGGCGAACCTTCGGCACAGCAGTTGGCCGAGCTTGTTGAATATTGCAGAGAGAACAATGTAGCGACCGTCTTTGCCGAAGAGATGGCAAGCCCGGCCGTTTCCCAAACGCTGGCCAACGAAGTCGGTGCAAAGGTTGAAACCATTTACACAATGGAAAATGCCGAAGATGGTATGACATATCTGGAGCGGATGCAGGATAACCTCTCCAAAATTTACGATAGCTTGACCAAGTAATGGTCGCCATTGTTTGGTAAAGGAGTTGGCTGTATGTATCAGGATAAGACCCTTGTTTGCAAGTACTGCGGTAAAGAATTTGTGTGGACGGCCGGCGAACAGGAATTCTTTGCCGGAAAAGGCTTCAAGAATGAACCCAAAAAGTGCAAGGAATGCCGGGAAGCCCATAAACGGAGCAGCGCCTCGCCCCGTCCTTCCCGCGAAATGTACGATGCAATTTGCACGGAGTGCGGCAGGCCCTGTAAGGTTCCTTTCAACCCCACAGGTGACCGTTCCGTTTATTGCGGCGAGTGCTTTTCAAGAATGAGGGCGGCTTCTGTGAAATAGTCGTTATAATCGATGTGGGCTGCTCTCGCGCAAGATTACATACTAAATAGAAATATTATAAGAATAAAAGTACCTTAAATTGATGCGGTGAGCATCAATTTAAGGTACTTTTTCATTTCTCCGGCATTTAAAGTTTTTCAGCAAACGGAGCTGATATTTTATGCTTCTTGGCTTTTCGTTTTTGTATTGGCATGTGTGAATACTATGTTTCCTGTTCGTGTTCAGGATTATATTTCTCTTCTTTCCACACGGGAGCGTAGATTTAAAGCCTGACTCTCAATATTCTTGAAATGAGAATAAAAAATACCGTAAGATTAATTTTGAATAATAGGGTATTTTAAGAATTGTGCGGATTAAGTTTTTTTGTATAAATACTATTCCAAAAAACTTTTTACTGGGGTAATGTAGATTATAAGAAAGATGTGAAAGGGCTCTATAGTTTTTTATCATTTTACTGATAAGCAGCCAGAGTTTAATCACGTTTATAATATTCCAAGAATAGGATAATATATAATACTTTTATTAGGTATAGTATATGTGTTTAATTGCTAATTCCCCTCCTCAGAAGCCAATACAATCTCCCAATAATCCTACCGATGCACAAAGGCATGAGATGGTAAAGCAATCCTTGATTAATGCGGGAAGGCCTGAAGATTATAAATATATAATGGAAAATTTAAGCCCGCCTCCTGATATAACAACCTATGCAGCACCGGGTCAATATAAAGGTATTAAAGTGGCAGTTGTAGGCGCTGGCATTGCAGGGCTATCTGCAGCCTTTGAGCTTAGAAAGCTCGGTTTTGACATAACTATATTTGAAGCAGAGGAAGAAAGAATTGGGGGAAGGATATATACGCATTATTTTGACAAGGATAAAAGACTCTACGGCGAACTTGGGGCAGGGCGTATTCCGGCATCCCATGGGACAGCATGGCATTATGTCAATCTGTTTAACTTAAATACCACTAGGATTGGTTACGGTAAAGACGACACTTTTGTATTTATTAGAAATACAAGGGCAAGGTATAATGCAAAAGACATAATGGAACAGATTTATCCTATGTTTAACCTTACTCCAGCAGAAAGGAATACTCCATGGCCTGAATTATATGACCGTGTAATACTTTCCGCATTAAAAAGTTTGAGTCCGGAGTTGAGAGCAGAATTTATAAGAATAAGTCCGAATCTACCTCCGACCTTTGCTACTGCTGTCACCATAACTGTACGTCAGGGATTGAAAAAATACGGCTTAAGCGACTCTGCCATCAGCCTCATTACAAGTCTTAGCCCAACAGTAAATGCATTTATAGAAGGGAGCTTCTATACGGAGCTCATAACAGACTATGCTGTATCCACTAACAATACTTATAGAATAGACGGCGGCATGGCAAACCTTCCCCTGGCCTTCTACAGGTCGCTGACCTCGGATAATCCTCAGGAATACAACCTTCCAAGCAGTGCCCTTGGAAAAGCGGCCTTTAAGAGGGGAAGCCTTATCGAAGGGTGTTACAAGTCCGATAAGGATGGAAAGGTGATATTAAGTTATTATAATAAGCTGAACGCCGAGAGCGCTTATGAATCATTTGACTATGTATTTTTCACTGTTCCTCTGACATCCCTGAGGAAAATATACTTCAAACCTGCATTTTCAAATTTGAAGACGGAAGCCATACGGGAAGTCAGTTATGTGGATGCTCAAAAAGTGCTTTTCCTATGCAGCGAGCGTTTTTGGCAAAGACAAGGGATAACGGGAGGAGTCTCAAATACCGATTTGATTATCCAGTCAATTATGTATCCATCAGACAGCTCATATTGCCAGCAAAACACAACTGATACAGCTGATTGCAGTCCCAATGTACCGGGTGTGCTTGTAGCATCTTATACCATGGGTAATGATGCGCAGAGGCTGGGTAGCAGTAAGCCTTTTCTCTTTAGGCTCACAAAAAGGCAGGTTGAGATAGTCCACGGTTTGCCTAAAAATTATCTTGAAAATGTAGTAACTGATTATAAGGCTGTCCATTGGAATGATAATCCTTATATTTCCGGAGCATTTGTCAATTTTCAACCCGGCCAAGGGAATCGCTTTTCCTGGGAGTTATCAAAGCCCGAATATGAAAACAGGGTATATTTTTCAGGAGAAGCTATCTCTCCGCCTAATGGTTGGATTCAGGCTGCACTACAATCCTCAATGATTTCAGCCAATGCACTGGCATATTATTTGAAGACATATGGACATAAAAAGTAAAAAACAACCTTTATTGGTGAACGGATTGATTTGTCAGTCCGTTTTTAATAATGCACACAATTTTACGAAGTTGGCTTTACTCATTGATTATTATAGCATAACTTCCATACATACCCATAACTTTGTATGAGAGGTTAAAATATTGCTTTTCAAAATACCGTATTATTCAATTACCAGGGTTCATTTTATTCGTACATTATGTCTGGTTAACTAATTCTCATTTTTTACAAATTGTTCATTAAAATAAAATCTTCTGTATTCATCTCTTTATCAGTATATATGCAAAAACCTCTGCTTGAATGTATGCAAGCAAAGGTTTTCTTATATATCAGAAAACCCCACGTTAGACGTGGGGTTCAGGAGAGCTTACAGCGATGAGGAAGACATAAAAACTCCTTTTGATATAATAAAGTTGCGGTCTGCCAACTGCAACAAGTATATCAAAAGGAGGTCATTCTAGGTGAACGACACACACAGTTTATCACATACAAAATGGAACTGCAAATATCATATAGTATTCGCACCAAAGTATAGAAGAAAAGTATTTTATGAAGAAAAAAGATTAGAAGTAGGAGGCATACTAAGAGAACTGTGTAAATGGAAAGGCGTAAATATTATTGAAGCAGAAGTATGTCCAGATCATATACATATGTTATTAGAGATACCGCCAAAGATGAGTGTATCGAGTTTTATGGGATTTCTAAAAGGGAAGAGTAGTTTGATGATTTATGAGAAATGGAGTAGTCTGAAATATAAGTATCGAAACAGAGAATTTTGGTGCAGAGGCTATTATGTTGATACTGCTGGCAAGGATGCGAAGAAAATAAAAGAATATATACAAAAACAATTAAAAGAGGATCAATTAGGAGAGCAAATTACAATGGATGAACAGGACCCGTTTACGGGTAGCAAGTAACAAGCTCATCGCATGTGGCAGATCGTGCTAACGCCGTTTAGGCGTGGCTAGTAATAAAGGGCTATGCCCGCTAATGAAAAACCCCCGGCTATGCCGGGGGATATTTATTAATTTACACTGTTCCTATTCTGCTTATTTCACTATTATTACATTTCCTTCTTTTCTGGGGGCGGCTTTGGGTAGATCGCCGTCGGGATAGCCCAGTATGCAGGAGCCTACGCCGATGTATTCGCCTTCTACTCCCAGTTCTTTTAACAGGGCGATTCCTGCTTCCGATTCAAACATCTGTTTTGTGCGGTGAATCCAGCAGGAACCTAAGCCCAGAGAGTATGCGGCGTTTAGCATATTGCCTATAACAATTGATGCGTCTTCCACAGGAGTTACGCTGGTTTTATCAGCAAGAACCAAAACTATTGTCGGCGCGCCGTAATATGGGTCGATGCCGGTCTTGCCCATTACTGCTGCGTTTAGGTCAACTACTCTTTGGCGCATTTCGGGGTTTTGAACTACTATGTAAAGTACCGGCTGCCTGTTGCCGCCGCTGGGTGAAAATTTAGCAGCTTCTAAAATGGTGTTTAAATCTTCGTCCTTTATCTGTTCCGGTTTGTACTTCTTTACGCTTCTTCTGTTTAAAAGAGTTTTGATAGTTTCATTCATACTGGTTCTACCTCCCGTATAATTGTTATTTTTCTTTTGATAATTTAAGCTTTACTTAAATTATCCATTTCCTATTGCTTTAATTTTACTCCTACATTTACCAAATTTCAAAATAAATAAATTTATAACAACCTGAATGTAACCTGAATGTTCAGGCAGGTTACTGCTTTCAATTATGTTTTTAAGCTTCATTATTTCGTAGGCTAAAAGTATTACGCGCTCTTTGTGGCAGTCCTATAATTTTTACAGGTTGTCTGTTTACTTTGGTAAACATTATATCAAAAATATTTTCCATTTTAAACCATTTGGAAGAATTTTATTAATTCTGGAAAATATTATATATTTAGGGTTCCAAATTCTTGCAAAACCTTATCACTGATTTTATAATTAAAATAGCCAAAATTTGGAGGGTAATTGTTTATGGATTCCATAGTATTCGGAAAATTTTTAAGAGGACTAAGGGAATCAAAGGATATATCCATCAGACAGCTGTCAATGCAGTCGGGAGTATCAAGTTCCTACATATCACTTTTGGAAAACGGCAAGAGAAGCATACCGAAGCCGGATATATTAGAAAAGCTGGCTCCCTGTCTAAGTATAGATTATGAAGATTTTATGGAAAAGGCCGGTTATATCGATGAAAAAAAAGGGGAACCATTGGTTTTGTCCCATTTTAAGATACATATGGACAAGGAAGATATCGAAATCTCTTTAATAGACATAATGAACTACATAGAAAAGAACCAGAACCTTACCATAGGTGGCCATAAATTAAGCGAGGAGAGCCGCCGTCTTTTGATGCAGGCCATTGAAATAGGCCTTAAAAATGCAAAGGAAATAGCAGCAAGAAGGTATAAAACCAACCGGAATAAAAGAAAGGTGAAACCATAAAGCCTTGAAATTCCAGGGAACTGCCGGATAATTGACATATATCGTATATGGATTGTTATCTTAAACATCCCGCCGGCTGATGACGATTTGTTCAATTTAAACGCTTAAGCTTCACAAGGTATCTGTGAGGGACTCTTAGTCCCTCTTTTTTCATGGAGACAGTTTTAGTTCATCAAATTATTAGGTTTTTACTTAAAAATAAGGATATTTTGCAAATATATGTAAATCATGATAGAATATTTTTACACTGCAATTTACTTGCTTAGTTACAGCACATTTCTATGTCCGTTATTACCTTAATCATATCGGCGGAGGGACATCTCATGTTGCAAAAGTTGAAGGGATTTATTAAAGCATTTTTTGGAATAGGCGGTGATAAAACCTATAATTTCATCCCCTTAAGGATAAGTCTTTTATATTTTATGCTAAGTTTCCTTTGGATATTTTTATCCGACAATTTAGTGAGCAGCTTCGTAACCGACAAGGATGCGCTGACTGCCGCCAGCACCTATAAGGGCTGGTTTTATGTCGCTGTTATTGCCGTTGTTTTGTATGTTTTATTAAGCCGTGCTTTTAAAAGGGTTACAAAGACCGAGAAAGAATTAACGGAAGCAAAAGAGCAGGCCGATGCTGCGAACAAATCAAAGAGCATGTTCTTAGCCAATATGAGCCATGAGATAAGGACACCCTTAAACGGTATGCTGGGTATGATTCAATTGGCCCAATTGGCCAAAACCAATGAGGACAGGGAGGAATGCCTGGATCTTGCAAAGAAATCCGCCGATTCCATGCTCAGGGTTATAAACGACATATTGGATTACTCAAGGATTGAGGCAGGCAAAGTTATCATAGAAAAATCAAAATTCAGCGTGGAAGATGTAGTAAATGAGGTTGTATCGCTTTTCAGCGTAGCTGCCCTGCAAAAGGGTTTAAAGATAGAAACTAAAATGGATTTTGAGGCGCCTGGCTATGCAGTAGGTGATAATGTCAGGCTAAGGCAGGTATTGTCAAATCTGGTGGGCAATGCGGTTAAATTTACCGACAAAGGATCAATAACGGTTATTGTCGAGACGGTAAGCCGTTCTTCAAGGAATACCCTCCTTAAGTTTATCGTCAAGGATACGGGTATTGGAATTTCCCAGGATAATATAAAGAATTTATTTAGGAGCTTCAGCCAGGTGGAGGAGTCTTACACCAGAAGATACGGCGGCACCGGATTGGGACTTGCCATTTCAAAGGGATTGGTGGAGACCATGGGAGGAACCATTGGAGTCGAAAGCGTAGAAGGCGTGGGAAGCCGGTTTTACTTCACGCTGCCTTTTGATAATGTAGAGCAATCAAAGTTTGCAGAAGACGGAAACTTTGATGATGATTTTGCATCCGGATATAAAGGGTTAAAAAATTTGCGGGTGCTTGTTGCTGAGGATGACAGGATAAACCAGTTTGTGCTGCAGCAGTTTTTAAATAAGATAGGCATTAAGCCCCTTCTGGCGGAAGACGGCCAGGAAGCCGTTGAAATCTATAAATCAAATGAATTTGACATCATCTTTATGGATGTGCAGATGCCAAAAATGGACGGCATCACCGCTGCCAAAACCATCCGCTCCCTGGAGGGGGACAGTTCAGTCACAGCTGTCTTTTCCTCCAGGCCGGGTGTCAGCGCGGGCTCTAAGAGGCAGGTGCCGATCATCGCACTTACAGCTTATGCCATGGTCAGCGACCGTGATAAATGCATGGAAGCCGGTATGAACGACTTTTTATCCAAGCCCTTTGATTTAAGGATGCTGGTTGCTACCATTGAAAAATGGGCAGTGTGATTGCCTTTTTTAGAGGGAAGGGGACAGTTCACTCACACTCATTAACATTCATGAGCAGTATTGCTTAGTTTTACGCTTTATAAATTTTAAAGCCCCGGTACCTTTGTTTAAAAGGCCCGGGGCTTATTATTTAATTGCTTTGATATAATATTATATTCTGGTTTACATATTTCTCATGGTTAAATGTTTTAAACATCAGCTGCATATCCTTGCTGCTGCCTTCAAAAGTGAATGTCCTCTCAATAAGGCCGCTGTCCCCTTCAATTTCATTTGAGCTCTCAAAGAGGGTCTTTGCCTGACTGCCGTCAACCATCAGGGCAAATACAAAGTTAACATCTTTTGGGATTATAAAGGTTACGGCCGTGCTTCCCTCTTCAGTTTTTACCTCTTTTACAGTAAGCTCCTCCGACCCGGGAATCACATTTATATTCCTTGTTTGCCCATCTATGTCTATGGTCCTGTCTATCACTCCCACATCCCTCACCTTCACGAAATTCAGCGTCAGAATCCTTATATCCTTCAATGCCCCGTTAAATTCACATCTGAATTTAGCCCCATCCATTTTCCTGCTTATGCCGATTACGCCCCTTTGAAGATTTTCAGTCACAATGCTGCCGTCTTCCATATATTCCGCCGTCAGCTCCAGTTCCATATTTCTTACGGGTTTTAGGGCTTCTTCACCTGAAAAAAAGTCCGTAACATTTTTTATCCCTGAGCTTATGCTTCCCTCTATCACTACGGACATGGGAGTTGCGCTCATTGTCTCAAACTTATATTTAATTCCTTCAAACTCTATGGTCTTATTTATATCCCCTTTTACAATGCTTTTTATGGCCTTGCTCATATCAAGCCTTATATCTATATTTCCCACTTCGTTTTTTGAAATATCATCTGTCAGGGAAACCATGGAAAAGGTCAGGTTTTTGTCAAATAAATTGGGACGCTCAAACTCATGGATCCACTTGATTTCTTTTTTATCATCGCTTATGATTCCCCGGCCGACGCTCATGTCATAGCTTCCAAAGATTCCCTTTAAGGGCTGAAGACTTAATCCTTCTATGCCTTCCTCGGTTTCTCCCCTTAAGGTATACATTACAACGAGCTTGTTTTCGTCCAGCATTGCACCGTCCACAGTCACTTCCGACCCGTTTTTAAACCTGTATGACTTGTTTATTTCCTGGCCCATGCCCATCTCATTCAATTCTTTTATAGTCCCATAAATAATTTCATCATACCCCAGCACCTTCCTGCCGTAGTAAGCAAATACATCGTAATTATATACTACAAAAAAGGCCATAAGCAAAAAGACGGCGGCAAGAGCTTTATGCTTAATAAACCAGGCTATTATCCTGCCTGTCTTTGACGGGCTGTCCTCTGAATTGTCAAGGGCATTCCTCAGCCTGTCATAGAGTTCCTCCGGAACATCAATATTATCTATTTCAGCCTTCTTAATTTTAAATTCCGCCTCTATATCCCTCATCAATACTCACCCCCGAAAGATTCCTTAAGCTTTTTAAGCGCTGTGAAAAGCCTGGATTTAACCGTCCCTACCGGCACATTGCTCATCTTTGCTATACTCTCATAATCCATATCCAGAAGGTACTTAAGCTTTATAGCCTCCTGCTGGCCTTCATTAAGTATTTTTAAGCTCTTTATTATATCTATCCTGTTTTCGCTTCTCTCAAATCCCCTTTCATATACCTCTTCCTCAATTTCCTCCCGCACCGTATACCTGCTTTTATTTCTTACAATATCCTTGCAGCAATTTACCAGTATGGTCTTGCTCCAGCTGTAAAAGGCAGAGCTGTCTTTAAGCTTCTTTACATTCCGGTACAGTATTACTATCATGTCCTCCATGGCATCCATGGCATCTTCCCTGTTGCCGGTATAAACATATGCAAGCCTGTAGTACTCGCCTTTCTTATCCATAATCAGCTTTAGCAGCGCTTCCTTATCACCGTTTCGGGCATTGCCTGCCAGCAATTCAACATCCAATACTCTGCCCCCTTTTAATAATTTGTCATGGGTTTTAAAATATGTTTTGTGGTTATCACGTCTGTTAGTTAGAGTCTTTATATGATGAAAAAGTTCATATTATTTTATTAAATTTGCTTCATCAATCCAGGAAAATGTATACCCGTCGGGATTTTCCCTTTGCTTTTGCCTTACAAATGCCGGAAAGGTTTCACGTTCAGGAATTCCCACCCTTATTGTGTCATAATCTTTGGGAGCCTGCGCCCGGCTATAAGCTTTTATGGCAGCCGTTACTGCATGGATATTTTCAGAAGGGGCTGTCGCAGGAATATCCTCAAGTAAAAAAGTAACATTTTCTAAGGAAGAACAAATTTTCATCTGCTCTTTGACTTTCCATATCAGATCTTCCTGGTGCCCTTCATTTATCAGCAGAGATTCTATGCCTACAATAATGCTCTTATTTTGCTTTAATGCACAATTTTTAAAAAATTCCAGGCCGATAGCCCTTGCATCATCACCGTATGCGATGACTTCTCCCTCTATGGGAAGTTTCTTTTCCAGAAAACTTTGCAGGTCCTTTGCATACCGAATACCCCAGTATGCCTGGGAATTAATTTGTATATTTTTAAAAGAGTCACGTATCCTCTCAATATAAGGCGCTATAAATTCGTCAAATATTTGCGGTGTTATATTGGGCAATGAGCCCCAGGCATCTGCCAAACAGCAATTGGCAACCTCCGGGTTTTTTTCTATAATTATTTTTAAATATGGAATGGTTACACCGTCGGTAATAGTCTTCAGCAGTTGATGGGCAAATTTAGGCCGGGTTTTTATATCCCGTATAAGCCTTGCATAACCGCGTATACCGCAGGCCATGCTGAAAGGGGCGCATATAGCCGGCACCGGTATCAATCCGGTATACACTTCCATCAGCCTTAAGGATTCCAATACCAGAGGAATACGCCCGCATTCAGGGAAATTACCGGGAAGCTTTATTTTACATAAATCCTTTTGAGTCTTTATGAGGGGATTTCCCTGGTCAATATCCGGCATTCCGTTAGGCAGATATTTCATTGACTGTCCTATCAGTTGGGCTTCAATGTTATATACATCCATAATAATCCAGGAAGGAAAAATACTGTAGTATTCATATGCAAGAAGCTGGATTTCCGTAAGAGCTGCCGGGTCCGAATAATATCTTTTTCCGGATATGCCTGATAAAGCCAGTGCATGGTCTGTAATTTGGGCTAAAACCTTTGGCTTCTTCATTGTATTATACAATTGAGACTGCTCTTTTAGCTTTCCCCTTAAGCTTTTCATAGCATGCACCTCCATGGTATCGGACTTTATGATTTTTTTATAAGCTCACAAACTGCCTCTGACTTGCAGTGATTTTTTTCAATATTTAAAAAATTTTATTTGATAGAATATATTATATAAATCTTGCAGGATTCCTGCCTGTGTGTGTGGTATATTTATATCAGCATAAAAATGTCATGATCTCATCTTTCTGCCGGTAAAAATTAAACCAATTAATAATATTAATGGGTGAATTTATATGAATAAATCGGTAAGCGGCCAAAACAGGACAGGTACCTCCTCTTATGTTCCGGATAATTTTCCCTCTGAAAGCCTGAAAAACCTTAAGAATGCTATGGAACTCTACAGAGATTTAACGGAGGTCGATTACAGCATTTTTTTCGAACTTCCCGTTGAAGATAATGCCTATGATGATTTTTCCAATGTGAAAAACGATTTTTGCAGTTATACTTGTTTATCCAAAGAAGGCTCCAGTAAATGCAGAAATCAGATACTTAAAGCAGGCCGTCAGGCCTTGGACCTTGGACAGCCCTATGTTTTTGTCTGCTATGGGGGGCTGGTTGAATGGGCTGTGCCCATTATTCAGGGTAAAAATTATATAGGAACTGCCGCGGCCGGAAGGATCCGCATGGAAAAAGCAGATGATGAAGCCAGGGAGGAAATGGAAGAGCAGTTTAAGAGCCTCGGACTGGATGGAGATCATGGCTGGAAATTATATAAGGAGCTTCCTTACATGACCCCTCATAAAGTCAATAAGGCGTCTTCCCTGCTGTTTGCCATCATTTGCTTTCAAATGGAGTCGGACAAGGATTTGCTTGAGAACCAGAAAAAGCTCTGGGCTAAAAGAGCTTCTTTTGCAGAGACCATACTGGAGCAGAAGAGAGCCCGGGAATTGGCCCTTAAGCCTTATCTGTACATTTCCACCGATTCCGGAACCGCAGGTAACAGGCAATATTCTATATTTACGGATGATGAAGGCAGCTTGACGAAGGAATCCCAGCTCATAAAACAGGAAAAGGAGCTTATAGGCCGTATACGTTTAGGTGACCGTTCAGCTGCCAAAAAGATAATAAATGAAATACTTGGAGATATATTTTTAAATACAGGAGAGGATTTAAGCCTGACAAAGGCAAGGCTGTTAGAGCTGCTGACAAGCGTAGGCAGGGCGGCAATTCAAAGAGATGCCCCCGGCGAAGTATTATTTTCTCTTTATCAGGATGCCGTCTCCAGCCTTCAGGACGCCGGTACCTTTGAAGACATTTACCCTTTGACTGCAGATCTGTTTGACAGGCTTATGAATACCATTTACCAGTCCCGGGATAAGGATAAATATGCCCCCGTCCTAAAGGCTCTTGAATACTTAAAGCAGCATTATGCCGGGGATATAAATATAAACCATGCGGCAAATTCTGTACACTTAAGCCCCCACTACTTAAGCCGTTTATTTAAGGAAGAACTGGGTATCACCATTATCGAATATCTTACGGAAATACGCCTGGAAGCAGCTAAAGACCTCCTTGTAAATACAGGCCTGACCATAAACGAAGTAGCCGGACAGGTTGGTTACCAAGACATAACTTATTTTTCCAGACTGTTTAAAAAAAGGCAGGGAATCAGTCCCGGTGAGTACAGGCGCTGGTGGAAAACAGCAAAAAATATAAAATAACCGGAAGGTGAATTAATTTGGAAAAGACTGAAATTCTCCAGGAAGTAGCCATTCATATAGTTAACGGTGACACCCGTAAAATCAAATGGTCTGTAAACAAATGTCTCAAGGCCATGATCCCTGCAAAAACCATCATTGATGAAGGGCTTATGGCCGGTATGTCCACTGTGGGCTGCCAATTCAGGGATAATGATATTTATGTTCCGGAAGTCATCATGTCGGCTGAAGCCATGAAAATTGCCTTAAAAACATTAAAGCCCTTCATTATGGACCAATATAAAAATGATCATAAAAAGGTCCTTATCGGTACTGTTTCAGGGGACCTTCATGATTTGGGCAAAACTTTGGTAAGCATAATGCTGGAATGCTCCGGATTTATGATAGTTGATTTAGGTGTGGATATATCCGCCCAGCGCTTTGTTGAAGCCGTAAGCACAGAACAGCCGGATATACTGGCGCTGTCCTGCATGCTTACAACAACCCTTCCCGCTATGAAAGAGGCCGTACAGTCCGTCCGCCAGGAGCCCGCCGGTAAGAATCTCAATATTCTGGTGGGAGGCCTTCCCGTTACCCAGCGGTTTGCCAAAGCAATCGGGGCCGACGGCTATGGCATGAATGCCCACCTTGCCGTTGTCAAAGCCCTGGCTATGACAAACAGCTGCTGATATGCTTCTGTAAAATTAAAGCCTCCTTCTAGGGAGGCTTTAATTTTACATCTGAGCTAAAAACACCACCATGGCTGCTAAAAACTCATTTCTGGATTTGTCATCCGGCAGGAATGTCAATGTCTTTATAACCTCATTCCATCCTTCCGGCCATGTGTTTAATTTCACATCATCATTCATTTTTATCTCCTCCTATCCCCTGTAATCCCGGACAAAATCAGTAACAGCCAGTAGGTTCTCACGTTTACAGTCGTATCTGAAGGACATCATCTTATTCTGGCTGAATATATATCCTCCATCCCGGCCTAATTCATCCACAAGTTTCTTTGCATAGTCTATGCAGGTCTGTGGATCTGAATTTCCAAGCAAATCTGCCGGCATGCCGCCGGCAATGCAGATATTGGGCAGCTTTTTCCTGAATTCAAATACATCATCCAATTCCACATGTATGACCAGATGGCCTTTAGGCACCTCCTGCAAATATTCATAATACTGCAGCATTGTGTTTTCGGAAAAAATATACATGGTCTTGCCGGTCTCAACAAGCTTATCAATTATTTTTTTTAATATAGGCCAGTAAATTTCGCCGAATTGCTTTGGACTTAATATGCTGTGGGCTAAAAATGCAGACATGGCATCAAAGGCTGAAGTCTGTGATTTAGGACCGTCCAAACCGTCAATTGCAGGCTTGGTAAACATGTTATACAGCGCTTCGACTGCCTCCATAACCCTTTCTTTATTTCTTCTTATATCAATAGACAAACCCTTAATTCCCCTGTAATAGTTAAACAGCATTTCAAAGGGATGGAACAGCACTCCTCCTTGTATATTGAATATGGCAGGTGCCTCATAATCCGCCAAAAATTTCTCATTGATTTTCCTGTTATATTCGCTGAATGCCAGAAATTCCTGTGTCGTGTTTTTAAAAACTTCCAGAGCACCCTCTTCATTTAGTTTTTTATATTTTCTGGGCATGATTTTAGTCCATATAAATTTAATTGGGTCCTCTGCCAGTTCTCCGTATTCATCCGCCTCCATATACACCTGGTCATCGATGTTCATTACTTCTCTTTCATCGTCCACCATGTAATGATATCCGCCCAATGAATTTGTTACTTTCACAGGATTTCTTGTGCCTAAATCCATATACGCATCAAATCCATATCTTTCATGGAAGTCGCAAACGAGCCTGAACATTTTGTCATAGTCTAATAATGCCTCGCTCAGCTTATATTCAGAGTCTAAAATCTTCCAGGTGAAAAAGTTGGCTACCTGGGGTATCCTTGCTGTCTTTTTCATTTGTGCTGCATCGTTAAACAGCTGTATCCTTTCTTTAAGCAAACCTTGTCCATTCATTTATTTCACCCACCCCTGACATATTTTTACGCCTTCTGCGGCGTTGGTTGTAAAAGCATCGGCACCTATCTGCATACAGGCATCCTTTGTCACTGGGTTTCCGCCT